>NZ_JAWLIR010000003.1:0-33267 GCF_033485195.1 Sporosarcina beigongshangi | reverse complement strand
TAATGATTAGCCTCCTACTCGATCTTTAATTTGTATTTTGTACCATTGAACTGAACGGGTTATTGTTAAATCAGACAACCTTTTTTCTATGTTATTCCACTTGCCTAACCGTTTCAAATTCCTTCATCTTTTCAAGGGCAATGAGGAATGGCGGATTATTGCGCTGATTGAGGATTTCATAGCGGGCAACATGGACATCTGCCTGGTGTAGATTTTTGACATAGGCGAGAAGTGCGTCGCGTTCTTCTACTCCACCTTCATGTCCATCATAGACAGAAATGGCAATAATACCGCCTTTTTTTAGCATGCCTAGCATGATATCAATGGCTTTGATGGTTGAGTTAGGTGTTGTGACGATAGATAGGTCCTCGCTATGTGGTAAGTAACCTAAGTTGAAAACAGCCCCACCGATTTGTCCTTTGACGTATTGTTGAACATTCTCGTGGCTGTCCAGTACAAGGGTAACTCGCTCATTTAAGTCGCCGAGGCGCTTAGTCGTCGCATCGAGTGCAGCTTGTTGGATATCGAATGCGATGACATGCCCATTTTCACCGACAAATTGGGCTAGAAACTCTGTGTCGTTACCATTTCCTGCTGTCGAGTCGATAACAGTTTCTCCTGGAATGACTGTGTCACGGAGTAGCTGTCTAGCGAAGGGCAGAATGCGCAGTAGCTTCATAATACTTCAACCGCCCCTGAAAAATGCTTTCCTTGCCAGCTGCCACGGCGTTCGAGTTCTTTGTCGATGCCGTTTAACACTTCCCACTTCGTGACACTCCACATCGGACCAATCATGAGTTCAATCGGACCGTCACCAGTTATGCGATGAACAATCATTTCTGGAGGAAGAATTTCCAATTGGTCTGCGACAAGATTAATGTATTCCTCTTTTTCAAGGAACTCCAATTGTCCTTTTTCGTATTGCTTGACCATTGGTGTTCCTTTTAATAAGTGCAACAGATGGATTTTGATGCCCTGAACATCTAGCTTTGCCACTTCACGAGCCGTTTCCATCATCATATCGTAATCTTCCAACGGTAAGCCGTTAATGATATGTGTACAGACGCGGATACCGCGCTTGCGGAGTTTTTCTACGCCTTCTACATACAGAGCAAAATCATGGGCACGATTAACAAGCTTTGCTGTTTTTTCATGAATGGTTTGTAGGCCAAGTTCAACCCATAAATAAGTGCGTTCATTTAATTCTGCTAAATAGTCGACGACATCATCTGGCAAACAGTCAGGACGTGTTGCAATCGACATGGCAACGACCCCTTCTTGTGCGAGAGCTGCCTCGAATTTTTCTTTTAGCTTTGGAAGTGGTGCATGTGTATTCGTATACGCTTGGAAATAGGCCATGTATTTGCCATCTTTCCATTTCTTATGCATTCTTTCACTGATTTCTGCGAATTGGACTTCGATGGGATCAACGCGATCACCTGCAAAGTCTCCAGATCCTGCAACGCTGCAAAATGTACAACCCCCGAATGCGACAGTGCCATCCCTGTTTGGGCAATCAAACCCGGCATCCAATGCAACTTTCATTACTTTAAAGCCAAATTCATCTTTCAAGTGACGTGACCATGTATGATATCGTTTCCCTTCAGACGGGAAGGGGAATGTATTAGTGTTCACTTCATTCAACTCCTCTAATAGTACATTGTACCACTTTTATCGAAGGTGCATCATCTGAATTATGGAACATCTTGTGGACGTATTGTTGAATTGTAAAAAAAGGAATACACTCAACTAATAATCGTAAATGAACGGAGGCAGACAATATGCCTAAAAAAGTATGGCTTCTTGTCATTGGGATGTTCGTTAACGTCATTGGAAACTCTTTTCTATGGCCATTGAATACCATCTATATGCATGATTATTTAGGGAAGTCATTATCAGTAGCAGGATTAGTACTAATGGCGAACGCAGGCGCAGGTGTTGTAGGGAACTTACTGGGTGGTTATCTGTTTGACCGTTTTGGTGGCTATAAGTCGATTATCGGGGGAATTCTTATTTCCATCGTCGCGCTTGTTGGCCTCGTATTCCGACATGATTGGTATCCTTATGTCACTCTTTTAACACTGCTCGGCTTTAGTGGTGGAATCATTTTCCCAAGTATGTATGCAATGGTGGGAACGATTTGGCCTGAAGGTGGGCGAAAAGCCTTTAACTCTATTTATCTTGCGCAAAATGTGGGTGTTGCAATCGGACCTGCCCTTGCTGGTTTTGTCGCGGTTGCTAGCATTGACTATATTTTTTCAGCGAATTTGATCTTTTACGTACTGTTTTTCTTTATCGCATTCTTTGGCTATAAAAAACTTGAAATTGCACCAGATAGACATACAAATGTCATTCGAGAGAAGAAGAAAATTAAGCACAAGGCACCTTTCTATGCACTGCTCATTGTCACATCGGGTTATTTGCTGGCATGGCTAATTTATTCACAATGGCCAACAACGATTTCGACACATGCTTTATCGATCGGTGTGACCTTAACAGAATATAGTTTCCTTTGGACCTTGAATGGCTTACTCATTGTTGCAGGACAACCATTGATTAATCCAATTATCAAACGCTTGGAGCATAGATTAAAAGCACAGATTATTATTGGTATTGTCATCTTTATCATTTCATTTTTAGTCGTCAGTTATGCGGGAACGTTTACGATGTTTATCGTGGCAATGATTATTTTGACGTTTGGTGAAATGTTTGCTTGGCCTGCCATTCCAACGCTCGCTAGTAAGCTTGCTCCAAAAGGAAGGGACGGCTTCTATCAGGGCATCGTCAATTCTACGGCAACCATTGGTCGGATGATTGGCCCGTTTGCGGGCGGCGTCTTGGTCGATTTGTATGGTATGCAAGTGATGCTGTTCATCTTGACAGCATTAGTAAGTATTGCCATCATTCCGACACTGCTCTATGATCGACCGCTGAGAAAAGCAAATTATACACCAGAAAACCGTTCATAGGTTTTCTGGTTTTTGCTTATCTACTAACATTGCAAGATCTTGTGTAGTCTGATTTAATTAAATAGAAGAAAGATTTAGAGGGGGATGTACGTATGAAACCGATTTATTCATCAGCAATGGAAGCGGTTACAAACATTGAGGACGGCTCTACGTTAATGGTTGGGGGCTTTGGACTTGTTGGTATTCCAGAACAGCTTATCTTGGCGCTTGTTGACAAAGGGGTTAAGGATTTAACGGTTATTTCGAATAACTGCGGAGTCGATGAGTGGGGACTTGGACTTCTATTGAAAAATAAGCAGATTAAGAAAATGATTGGCTCGTATGTAGGGGAGAATAAGGAGTTTGAGCGTCAAGTGCTGTCGGGTGAGATTGAAGTAGAGTTAACGCCTCAGGGCACGCTCGCTGAAAAAATTCGTGCTGGTGGGGCAGGAATTCCTGCTTTTTACACGCCTGCGGGTGTGGGGACGACAGTGGCAGAAGGTAAAGAAATTCGTGTCTTTGACGGTAAAGAGTACGTCCTTGAGGAATCACTGCGTGCTGATTTTGCTTTAATTCGTGCTGCGAAGGCTGATAAGTTCGGCAACCTTATTTATAATAAAACAGCCCAAAATTTCAATCCGATGATGGCAGCTGCAGGCAAGTTTACGATTGCAGAGGTGGAAGAGATAGTTGAAACGGGTGATTTGGATCCGGCGACAGTTCACACGCCTAGTATTTACGTCCAAGGACTGCTGCAAGCGGTGCAAGAAAAACGTATTGAACGTCTGACGACACGCTAAGGGAAGGGGAATGATGAAAATGACACAAGTAAATGTAAGAGAACGTATAGCGAGACGGGCGGAAAAGGAAATTGAAGATGGCAACTATGTCAATTTGGGGATTGGCATGCCAACGCTCGTCGCAAACTATATTTCGGCTAATAAAACAGTGGTCCTGCAATCAGAAAACGGACTTTTGGGCATCGGACCATATCCAACTGAAGACGAAGTGGACCCTGATTTGATTAACGCAGGAAAAGAAACGGTGACGACGATACCGGGATCGGCCTATTTTACGAGTGCAGAATCCTTTGCGATGATTCGTGGGGGCCATGTCGATGTGGCGATTCTTGGTGCGATGGAAGTGTCTGAAAAAGGCGACCTTGCCAACTGGATGATTCCGGGCAAGATGATTAAGGGCATGGGTGGTGCGATGGATCTTGTGCATGGTGCGAAGAAAATCATCGTTATTATGGATCATGTGGCGAAAGATGGAGCTGCAAAGATTAAAAAAGCTTGCGAACTGCCTCTTACAGGGAAAGCTGTGGTGAATAAAATTATTACGGAGCGAGCGCTAATTGAAGTGACGCCAGACGGACTAGAACTGAAAGAAGTTTTTGAAGGATTCACAGTTCAAGATGTCATTGACTCGACAGAAGCGAATCTCATTATAAAAAATGTGACAGAAAACGTTCGAATCGATTGACATGGAATGAGTGTCATCTACTTTTTACTTGTGATTGAGGGGGAATCATTGTGGTAAAAGGAAAAGTGCTTTTCATTACGGGGGCTGGTCAAGGAATTGGCTTTGAAATTGCTAAAAAGTTCTCAAATGCAGGCGCAAAAGTTGTTCTGACAGATCTTGATGAGAAAAAAGTTAAACAGGCGGCAGCAACTCTCGGAGGCGATACTATCGGATTAGAGTGTGATGTCACCTCTGAATCCGATTTACAGCGAGCGATTGATGAGACTATCAACCAGTTTGGCCGGATTGATATATTGATTAATAATGCAGGGATGCAGCATGTGGCAATGCTCGAAGACTTTCCGACTGAGAAGTTCGAATTACTCGTAAAAATCATGCTGACAGCGCCATTTATCGCAACGAAACTAGTTCTCCCACATATGAAGGGAAATGGCTTTGGTCGCATCATCAATATGTCCTCGATAAATGGACTTGTCGGTTTTGCGGGAAAAGCTGCTTACAATTCCGCAAAGCATGGCTTAATTGGTTTGACGAAAGTGGCAGCATTGGAAACAGCAGCGGATGGTATTACAGTGAACGCAATTTGCCCAGGCTATGTGGATACACCACTTGTACGTAATCAATTTCAAGATTTAGCAAACACGAGAAATGTTCCGCTTGAGTCCGTCCTTGAAGAAGTGATCTATCCGTTAGTTCCACAAAAACGTCTTCTCGACGTGAAGGAAATCGCAGACTTAGCGCTATTTTTGGCGAGCGAGGGAGCAAAAGGGATGACTGGTCAAGCGGTAGTACTGGATGGTGGTTATACAGTACAATGAATACTTGTATTTCACAATCAATTCGGGTAAACTGATACCAATAGCTCTGGCATTGATGAGGAATAGTAATCTTTGCTGTCGATTTTAGAGAGCAGGCGGTTGGTGGAAGCCTGTACGACAGAGATGAACTCGCCTTGGAGCCTGCATTGGTGAATATTGGTTAACCGACTTAACTAGCCCGTGCCGTTTTCCGCGTTAAGGAATCAAGTTGGGCGGTTTTAGCCGTCAATTTGGGTGGCACCGCGGGAGCATGATTTAACTCTCGTCCCTTAAGTTTTTAAGGGACGGGATTTTTTTATTTTCATTTGAAATAGGAGGAGTTTTACATGAGTTACAATCACGGTCAGATCGAGAAGAAGTGGCAGCAGTATTGGAAAGAGAGTCAAACATTTAAAATGACGGATGATCCGTCGAAACCGAAGTTTTATGCGCTAGATATGTTCCCTTATCCATCAGGTGCGGGACTTCACGTTGGGCATCCGCTCGGCTATATCGCAACGGATATTTTGAGTTCTTTTAAACGGAAGCAAGGCTACAATGTTTTGCATCCGATGGGTTGGGATGCATTCGGTTTACCAGCTGAGCAATATGCACTAGATACAGGCAATGATCCTGCTGAATTCACTGCGAAAAATATTGCAACGTTCAAACGTCAGATGAATGACCTTGGTTTTTCATATGACTGGGACCGCGAAATCAATACGACAGATCCATCGTATTACAAATGGACACAGTGGATTTTCATTCAACTGTATAATAAAGGATTGGCTTATGTAGATGAAGTGGCTGTGAACTGGTGTCCAGCACTTGGTACAGTTCTTGCCAATGAAGAAGTCATTGATGGCTTATCAGAGCGCGGTGGGCATCCGGTTGAGCGCCGCCCAATGCGTCAATGGGTATTGCGTATTACGGAATATGCGGATCGCCTGCTTGAGGATTTGGATGAGCTAGATTGGCCGGAAAGCTTGAAGGATATGCAACGTAACTGGATTGGTCGTTCAGAAGGGGCACAGTTGACATTTGATATTGACGGCACTGATTTGTCGTTTGAGGCATTCACAACACGTCCGGATACGATTTTCGGTGCAACTTACGCGGTGCTGGCACCAGAGCATAAATTGGTTGCTACAATTACGACGGCTGATCAACAACAAGCTGTGGAAAAATATTTGAATGAAGTAAAAATGAAGAGTGATTTAGAACGTACGGATTTGGCAAAAGAAAAAACGGGTGTATTCACTGGTGCTTATGCCATTAACCCAGCAAGTGGCGAGAAAATGCCGATTTGGATTGCAGACTATGTGTTGGCTACGTATGGCACAGGCGCAATCATGGCAGTTCCAGCACATGATGAACGGGATTATGAATTCGCGAAAGAATTTAACTTGCCAATCATTGAAGTTGTGGCAGGTGGCGATGTAGCCAATGAAGCGTATGTTGGAGACGGCGATCATATCAATTCAGGCTTCTTGGATGGCTTAGGTAAAGAAGAAGCAATTGACAAAGCAATCGCTTGGTTTGTTGAACAAGGCAAGGGCGAGAAGAAAATTACGTTCCGTCTTCGTGATTGGTTATTCTCAAGACAACGTTATTGGGGCGAGCCGATTCCAATTATTCATTGGGAAGATGGCACAATGACAGCTGTTGATGAAGCTGATTTACCGTTGAAATTACCAGTGACAACCGATATTAAACCGAGTGGTACAGGTGAGTCGCCTTTGGCAAATATTACTGAGTGGGTCAATGTCGTACATCCGGTAACAGGCATGAAAGGTCGCCGTGAGACGAATACGATGCCACAATGGGCAGGTAGCTGCTGGTATTACTTGCGTTACATTGATCCTGATAATACTGATATGATTATTGATCCGGAATTGGCGAAGCGTTGGTTGCCTGTAGATATTTACGTTGGAGGCGCGGAGCATGCAGTTCTTCATCTTCTGTATGCACGATTCTGGCATAAAGTGTTGTACGATATTGGTGTGGTCCATACGAAAGAGCCATTCCAGAAATTATTTAACCAAGGAATGATTCTTGGTGAAGGTAATGAAAAAATGTCGAAATCAAAAGGAAATGTTGTCAATCCTGATGATATTGTTCATTCACACGGAGCAGATTCACTTCGATTGTATGAAATGTTCATGGGGCCGCTAGAAGGCTCAAAAGCATGGACGACGAACGGTCTTGACGGTGCACGTCGATTCCTTGACCGCGTATGGCGTCTGTTGGTCAATGAAGATGGTACATTGAGTGCGAAAGTGAACGGCAAGCCAGGTGGCGAGCTTGAAAAAGTCTATCATCAAACGGTGAAAAAAGTGACCGAAGACTTTGAAGCGATGCGCAATAACACGGCGATTTCTCAGTTAATGGTGTTCATTAATGATGGTTATAAAGCAGATTCGATTCCACAAGAATACGTGGAAGGCTTCGTTAAAATGATTTCACCAGTTGTGCCGCATTTGGCTGAAGAGCTGTGGGAGAAATTGGGTCATAGCGATACGATTACGTATGAAGCATGGCCAACATATGATGAAACGAAATTAGTCGATGATACAGTGGAAATGGCTGTTCAAATTAACGGAAAAGTTCGTGTGAAAATCGTTGTATCGAAAGATGTGACGAAAGATGAGCTTGAAAAGTTAGCCGTGGAAGATGAGCATGTTAAGGAGCTTCTTGCAGGTAAAGAAGTGAAAAAAGTCATCGCAATTCCAGGAAGACTGATTAATATTGTTGTTGCTGGTTAATTAAAGTAAAATCCGCGGGAGAGAATCGTTCTCTTCCGCGGATTTTTTTGTCGTGTAGCTAAATTGTGGGCGTGGCGGTGATAACTAGTTTCAAGGCGGTGATAACGCACTCCGTGGTGGTGATAAACAGTGCCAAGGCGGTGATAATGTACTTCGTGTCGGTGATAAACAGATAAAACCGTAAGAAAGGTGTCCAACAGGTCAGAAATTAGACCAGTGGGACACCTTTTTTTCATGTAGTTTATACTGTTTGTGAATATGCCCCCGCACTCATCCCGGCAATTCGTCCAGTCACTAGTGCAGATGTAATATTATAGCCGCCTGTGTAGCCATGGATATCTAAAATTTCACCGCAGAAATAAAGTCCGTCCTTTTTACGAGATGCCATTGTTTTGGGAACGATTTCTTTCACAGAAACACCGCCACCCGTGACGAATGCTTTTTCAAGTGGTTGCGAACCGTTGACATTCATCGAGAAGGCTTTTAATAATTTTGCCAATGCCCGCATTTTTTCAGCAGACATTTGCGCACCTGTTTCAGCTGGATCAATGCCGGCTCGATCGAATAGGAAGAGCAACCAACGTTCAGGAGTGAGTCCTTTTAACACATTTTTCACCGCTTTTGTGGAATCCTCTTTTAGCATTGCATGGAGCGTTTGAAATACTTTTTCTTCATTCATAGATGGCAATGAATCGATGCGCATTTCAACGGGCTGGTTGCCATTTTTCATGCGTTCTTTGACGACGAATTGGCTACAACGTAAAATGGCAGGGCCACTCAATCCAAAATGAGTAAACAGCATGTCCATTTGATGGGTAATCAGTGTTTTCCCTTTTGCGTTTAAGACAGAAACAGCAACGTCGCGTAGGGCGAGTCCTTGTAACTCTTTTGATACGATGAACGGTGCGTTGGATAGCAATGGTACTTCCGTTGGATAAAGCTCAGTCACTGTATGCCCGGCTTTTTCAGCCCAAGGATAGCCATCACCAGTTGAACCCGTTTGAGGGACTGCTTTTCCGCCAACGGCCAATACGACAGCATGTGAGCGGATTTCCTCGCCAGATTCCAATCGAACACCTAAAATCCGTTCGTCATCCATCAATAGTTTCTTCACTCGTGTTTCTAGTCGCACTTCAACATGTAAGCGATCCATTTCCGCTAGCAATGCGTTGACAACATCTTTTGCATTATTGGAAACAGGGAACATTCTACCATGATCTTCTTCCTTCAAGGCGACGCCAAGACCTTCGAAAAAGTTAATAATATCTTCATTATTAAACACAGAAAATGGACCATATAAAAATCGACCGTTACCTGGAATGTTTTTTACAATTTCTTCCTGCGGTAAGCGATTTGTGACATTACAGCGTCCACCGCCAGAAATCGCTAGCTTGTTGCCAAGCTTTTTTCCTTTTTCAAGAAGTAGTACTTTGCGACCGTTTTCAGCCGCGGCAATCGAAGCCATCAATCCTGATGGACCCCCACCGATGATTATGACGTCATACATATTGGAAACCACACTTTCAGTTTTTCTTCATTATACACAAATTACGGCTAGTCATTGTGAAATGTGTCATCTGGGGGTAAACTGTATGGAGTAGATTTATGGAGAATGGAAGGATCATATATGTCATCGAATCTTTTAAAAGGCACTGCCATACTAACAATTGGGTTATTTCTTTCCAAGGCGCTTGGGTTGTTATATGTCATTCCGTTTTATGCAATCGTTGGTGAGGAAAGTGTTGGGCTCTATCAGTATGCATACATACCGTATAATATAGCGCTCTCTATTGCGATTGCAGGGGCACCACTCGCTTTTTCAAAATA
This sequence comes from Sporosarcina beigongshangi, assembly GCF_033485195.1. NCBI lineage: Bacteria > Bacillati > Bacillota > Bacilli > Caryophanales > Caryophanaceae > Sporosarcina > Sporosarcina beigongshangi. Next base: position 23,445 of record NZ_JAWLIR010000003.1, on the reverse strand, counting down.
CGTTGCAAAATATAATGCACTTGGTGATTATGCGACGGGTCGCAAATTAATGAAATCTGGAATGACTGTTATGGCTATCACAGGAGTCGTATCATTCGTGGTACTGTACTCTTTAGCGGAACCAATTGCTCATCTCGTACGGAAAAGTGATGAACAAGTATTCACGATTAACGAAATTACTTCTGTCATTCGTTGGGTAAGTTTTGCATTACTTGTTGTACCGATGATGAGTCTCGTACGTGGTTTTTTGCAAGGCTATCAGAAGATGGAACCAACTGCGGTATCACAGTTAGTGGAGCAAATTGTACGGATTATTTTCGTGCTGGCTGGGGCGTTTATTGTTGTTCGTTTTATGGATGGAGCGCCGACAATAGCGGTTAACTTTGCAGTGTTTGCCGCGTTTATTGGGGCGATTGCAGGGTTTGCTGTTCTATACAAGTATTGGAGAGGCTTTAAACCAGAATTTGACCATCTTTTGGCGAATAGTCCGCCAGCGGATAATGTGTCATTTAGGCAAATGTATAAGGAATTATTCGTATACATCTTTCCATTTATTCTCGTTGGGGTCATTAATCCGCTCTATCAATTTGTTGATATGATTACTTTCAACGATGCGATGAGTTCTATCGGCTTAGGAAGTGTGACGGATACTTATTTTTCGATGTTGAATTTTTTAACGCATAAAATCGTAATGATTCCCGTGATGATTGCCACAGGGTTTTCAATGGCATTGATTCCGGTCATTACAGGTTATTATGCTAAAAATGACCAAAACGGTATTACTCGTTCTCTCGACCAGACATACCAAATTATGTTGTTTCTAACGATTCCGATAGTTATTGGTCTGATGGTCCTGTCTGATGAGTTTTATCAGCTACTTTATAAAGCAAGTGAAGTCGGAGCAGATGTTTTGGCGAGTTATGCACCTGTCGCAATATTGTTTGGTTTGTACACAGTTACGGCTGCGATTTTACAAGGTATCGAACGTCATAAGTGGATTGTTTTCACATCATTGCTTGGCCTACTATTCAAGTTGGCGCTTAATATTCCGCTCATCAAATTATTTGAAACAAATGGAGCGATTCTGGCAACTACAATCGGCTATACTATTGCAGTAGGTATCAATATTTTGATTATTAAAAATACATTAAACTATAGGTCTAAGATGGTTATTCGTAGATTAATTCTTATTTGCTTGTTAAATGTGGTGATGTTTATTGCCGTAATTGCGACATTAAAAGGATTGACAGCAATCAGTCCGGCAGGTGGGAAAATGCATGCGTTTCTGTACATTTTGATTTGTGCCATCGTCGGTGGAGCTATTTACGGCTATTTGTCATTCAAAGTAGGCTTGGCACAGAAATTATTCGGCGATCGATTGACGCGATTGACCAACAAGCTTGGGTTAAGGAGATAAATGCATGAGATTAGATAAATTATTATCCAATATGGGCTTCGGCTCACGCAAAGAAGTAAAGCAGTTATTGAAAAAAGGTGCGGTTCGCGTCAATGCAGAAGCAGTAAAAGATGCTGCATTGCATATTAATGTAGAAAAGGACGAAGTGACAATACTAGGTGAACGTGTTGTCTATAAAGAATTCATCTATTTGATGATGCATAAGCCGCAAGGCGTGCTGTCTGCGACAGAGGATAATCGTGATCGTACGGTTATCGATTTGCTAGATGCAGACAGTCAACATTTTGAACCATTTCCTGTCGGCAGGTTGGATAAAGATACGGAAGGTTTTCTTTTGCTGACGAACGATGGCAAGCTTGCGCATAATTTATTGTCCCCGAAAAAAGGCGTGCCGAAAACGTATTACGCACATGTTGAAGGCGTTGTGACGGAAGAGGATGTGGAGCGATTCGCAGAAGGCGTAATACTGGATGATGCTTATTTAACGAAACCGGGAAAACTCCGGATTTTAAAATCAGCAGACGTATCGGAAATTGAATTGACGATTACGGAAGGCAAGTTTCATCAGGTGAAGCGGATGTTTGCGGCGGTCGATAAAAAAGTTGTCTATTTAAAACGATTATCGATGGGACCACTTTCTTTGGATGACAAGTTGCCACTTGGTTCTTATCGGGAATTGACGGAAGAGGAATTAGATTTACTACTGCAATTATCCGAGAACTAACAAAAGAGGTGAACCAGATAAATCGGTTCACCCCTTTTTTGTGTGCGCAGGTCAAGAAGATAATTTCACTTTTTTTGCTGTCGTCGTCCATTTACCGCGAATTGGACTCATAATGAGCCCATTGTATTCAAGGACGTTTAAATCCCGTTGGACAGTACGGTGAGTGATACCAAATTCTTCGACCAAATTCTCTGTTGTGACAGTACCGTTATCATGGATATACATATAGACATCCTTAATGCGGGTAAGCATACGATCAGTAGCAGGTTTCAAGTGTGGAATCACCCCTTCATCTTCATTTTCCAAATGACAATGGACATGAGACTTATGAATGTTGCCTAAAGCACGTTGATAATATCCCTGACACTGCACATCCTTTCTAGTTCAAAGCAATCTTTCAGAATCAAACTATCATTTATGTAGAAATGATTTCTCTACTGAATGAAGTTAATCTTCTGATAATATTAGTATAACGTATTTTCACATAATTTGCATGTAATTTTATTGTAAATAGTAAGATTATGTGGATTGCACTTTATTTTCTTAGCCTAACATGTGAGAATAGGATTAACGGAAAACGAGAGGGGAATAATGATGACTTTGTATTTTATGGATGGTAAATTTACAGAACGTGCGGAATTGAAACTATCAATTGATGACCGAGGCTACTATTTCGGTGATGGGATTTATGAAGTCATTAAAGTGTACGGCGGCGAGTTATATACGGCAGAAGAACATATTAGTCGATTATTTCAAAGTGCAGCTAAAGTAAAGATGACGATTCCCTATTCGGAGAGACAAATGCTAGAAATCGCTCGTGAGTTAACGCAACGCAATACGATTTCTGTTGGGCATGTATATATTCAAGTGACACGTGGGGCAGCGCCTCGTACGCATCAGTTCCCTGCGTCAACAGTCGCACCAGTCGTATCGGCATATGCGATTCAGAATCCAAGACCGACAGTTAATATCGACAATGGTGTTCCAGTGAAATCGGTGGAAGATATTCGCTGGCTGCGCTGCGACATTAAAAGTCTTAACTTACTTGGAAATGTTTTGGCGAAGCAAGAGGCTTATGAGGCAGACTGTATAGAGGCACTTCTTCACCGTGACGGTATTGTGACAGAGGGATCTTCTTCCAATCTGTTTGGCGTCAAGGGTGGAACGATTTATACGCATCCAGCGAATAATTTAATTTTAAACGGCATTACACGTCAGGTTGTGCTAGGACTTTGTCAGGAGCTTGCGATTCCATCGAGAGAAACTGCATTTACATTTGAAGAGGCATTTGAAATGGATGAGCTTTTCTTGACGTCTACAACATCTGAAATAATGCCGATTACGTCGATTGATGGACGGTCAATTGGTGCAGGTGCCCCAGGAATAATGACGAGAAAGTTACAAAAAGCGTTTGCTCTGCAGATTCCTTCTATCATTGCAGGTGAGTAATGTAAAAGCAAAGTGAAATCGGAGTGATTGAAAATGGCGCAGCTTGTCAAACTGCTCGACTATATATCCAGATATGAAAAAGATTTGTCTCGCTATCCGACGCAGTATATCCGTTTGAAAAAATACCAATGGGATCGGATGAAAACCCAATGGGAAAATGGCGCAGATTTAGCGGAGTGGCAACAAGAAGAAGTAGGAGAGATGGAGGAAGTTCAAGAGAGAGAAAAATGGTTTTCTCCGCTGTTCCGACTTTTTGGGCAAAGGAAAACAGAGCTAGCAGATGAAGAAGCTCAAGCTCTCGGCACAATGGATGAAGAGAAAAGTGAAGAAGATAATTTTGACTTTAGCCCTAATATTGTCTACAATCCAACCAATCTTGATCAATTGAGACGGCTATATTTGGACCAGCTCTTTCATTTTCAAATCAAATGGGCAAGCTCGACGCTAATGGATAAGTCGAGGGTGAGTCCGCATTATATGCGCGATACTTTGTTACGGAGCTTTGCACAACAGTTACCGGATAGTTACCTCTTATTTTACTATCCGATTTTAAAGCTGCAGAAAGCGCCTGTTGAGCTTGATATTATTATGGTGACACCAGTTGAATGCATGTGTATTACAGTATTGGAAGCAGAGGATGTTTCCGCATTTATAGGCAGTGGAGATCGATTCTGGGTGAAGAAGTCAGGAGAGAACGAAACGAAATTACTAAATCCGCTCATTGCGCTAAATAGGATGGAGAAAATAGTAGCGAGTATTTTTAATGGACAAGAGATTGATTTTCCGATTAAAAAATATTTGATCTCACGTAATGGGTACGTCGATTACCCAGGTGCACCGTATGATGTAACGATTGTTGATAGACGATCTTACGAAAGTTGGTTTACAGCGTTGAAAAAATTACCTGTACCGTTGAAATTAACTCAATTCAAAGCAGCTCAAGCAATTTTGGATGTTGGTCAAACGACGTCAATCAGTCGATTGTTTGGAGAAGAAGATCAACAATTGGAAGAGGACGAATAATAATGAATAGAAATGAGTGTGTGTAATGCGGCTTCGCAATAAACCATGGGCAAGGGATTTCATGGCTGAACATCCGGATGTCTTACTAGCAGAACCTAAAAAAATGAGTAATGGCTGGCATGATCTTTTTGGAAATAACCATCCGATTCATATTGAAGTTGGAACAGGGATGGGGCAGTTCATCATCGGTATGGCCATTGCCAACCCAGATATTAACTATATTGGTATTGAACATTTCGATAATGTGATTGTTTCGGCACTTGAAAAAGTAATTGAAGCGGACAAGCCTTCAAATTTACGATTATTCCGTGCGAACGGTGTAGAACTCACGGAGATTTTTAGTAAAGGTGAAATCGATCGTGTGTACTTGAATTTTTCGGATCCTTGGCCGAAAACAAGGCATGCTAAACGAAGACTGACACATGAAACATTTTTGAAGCTATATGAATCGGTGCTTATTCCGGAAGGAGAAATCCATTTTAAAACGGATAATCGCAGCTTGTTTGAGTATTCACTCGTGTCAATGTCTGACTATGGTATGAAGCTACGCTTTGTATCGCTTGATTTACATGCAGAGATGCCTGAAGATAATATTATGACGGAATATGAAGAGAAGTTTTCAGCAAAAGGTCAGCCGATTTATCGACTAGAGTCGCAGTTTATACATTGATCATAAGGAATGGGAGATTTTTCAATGGATGCATATACATTTCACGATATGGAGTTGACGTGGTTGGATGGGGGAGTCAACTATTTGGATGGCGGAACGATGTTCGGTGTTGTTCCAAAGGCACTGTGGTCGAGACGCTATGAGGTGGATGACAATAATTTAATCGAATTACGAACAGATCCAATTCTAGTCCGTTATGCGGGGAAAACTATTTTAATTGACGCAGGCATCGGCAAAGGTAAACTTGACGAAAAAATGAAGCGCAATTTAGGGGTAAGGTCCGAAACGAGGGTCGAGGAGAGCCTTGGGGAGCTTGATTTGACGCCAGAATCGATTGATATTATTCTCATGACACATTTACATAATGACCATGCGGCAGGTTTGACGGAATGGCAAGGGGGAGAGTTGGTTTCAGTTTTCCCGAATGCGGATATTTATGTTTCCCAAATTGAATGGGATGAGATGCGCAATCCAAATATCCGATCAAGAAATACGTATTGGAAAGAAAATTGGGAGCCGATTCAACAGCAGGTGAAAACCTTTGAGGGAAGTATTGAGATTCTTCCTGGTGTTGAAATGATTCATACGGGCGGGCATAGTGATGGGCATAGTGTTATTAAACTGACGCAAAATGGCGAAACAATTCTCCATATGGGTGATATTATGCCGACGCATGCACATAGCAATCCATTGTGGGTGCTTGCTTATGATGATTATCCGATGACATCGATCTTCGCAAAAGAGAAGCTGATGAAAGAAGCAATCCCGGCCGGCTATAAATTCATTTTTTATCATGATGCCGTCTATAGGCTTGTGAAGTGGGATGATAGTGGGAAAGAAATTATAGAATCTGTGAAAAGAACATCATAAAAAACCGTCACTTTACCAGGGGAATTTGGTGAGGTGACGGTTTTTTCATTCAACAAATGTGATTGTATTGAAAGAGAAGTGTTAGCTACAGAGTAAAGTCTCCAGCGGATTTCACATTTTAGTCAGTTCAACGACGGAACCTGTTTTGGCATCAGCAGCAAATTCAAATTGCTCTAGTTCACCGTCTTTAATACGTGAAATTCCACCACGGTAGACATCCATTGTGATGACATTGTTTGTGTATGGTTCTGTTTTCATGATGATCCATGAACCATCTATCGGACCTTCATTTTTAAATGCGCTTTTTACAGTATTTAAGACGGAATCTGCTGCAACATTACGGTTTGTGCGGTCAATGGCTTCATTGACAACGATTCCCGCTGCAACACCTGTCAATACGCCTGCTAGAAAATCTTTCACTTTCATAATTCAAGTAGCCTCCTATTACATCAGTCTTTCACCCAGTGTACCACAATTTTATATCGCATTGCAGTGAGAGGGCTGAATGATAGATAATTCGGTTACCTAAATAAAATGATGGAAAATATTTGACTAATCGTCTACACTATTTATAGTACATACATAATCGGGGAGGCAATTTGCAATGCAGAAAGAGACAATTGAAATGTTTAAAACGTTAACTGAACTTCCGGGTGCACCAGGGAATGAGCATGCGGTTAGAAAGTATATGCGCAGCGAGCTTGGGAAGTATTCTGATGAATTAATCCAAGATAATCTTGGTGGTATTTTTGGTGTTAGAAAAGGGCCAAAGGATGGTCCGCGCATTATGGTTGCGGGTCATATGGATGAAGTTGGTTTTATGGTAAGTGCTATCACAGATAATGGGATGATTCGTTTTCAACCGCTGGGTGGCTGGTGGAGCCAAGTATTGTTGGCGCAACGAGTGGAAATTATAACAGACAATGGGCCGGTCGTAGGTGTGATTGGTTCCATCCCACCGCATTTATTAAGTGATGCAGTGCGCAACAAGCCAATGGATATAAAAAATATGCTTATTGATATCGGTGCAGATGATAAAGAAGATGCAGAGAAAATAGGTATTCGACCTGGACAGCAAATTATTCCGGTTTCACCGTTTACGCCAATGGCTAATGGTAAAAAGATCCTTGCGAAAGCATGGGATAACCGTTATGGCTGTGGACTCGCCATTGAACTATTAAAAGAATTACACGGTGAAAAACTGCCGAATAACTTGTATTCAGGTGCCAATGTTATGGAGGAGGTTGGACTTCGGGGCGCACAGGCGGCAGCAACGATGATTAACCCAGATCTATTCTTTGCCTTGGATGCAAGTCCAGCCAATGATGCTTCTGGCGATAAAAACGAGTTTGGACAGCTTGGTAAGGGGACGTTATTACGTATATTTGATGGTTCGATGGTTACGCATCGTGGAATGCGAGAGTTCATCCTCGATATGGCAGAAACGCATAGTATTCCGTATCAGTACTTTATCTCTCCGGGTGGGACGGATGCAGGGCGTGTCCATATGTCAAATGAAGGGGTTCCGAGTGCTGTAATAGGCATTTGCTCACGTTACATCCATACATCGGGCTCCATCATTCATACAGATGATTATGCAGCTGCAAAAGAACTGCTTGTGAAGCTTGTCAAAGCATGCGATAAGACAACACTAACGACGATTAAGCAAAACGTTTAAATGTAAGTCGGTTGCTGTCCTTCTCTTACATGAATAGAGAGGGACAGCTTTTTATTTGAATGTAGCAAATGGATTTGCATTGAAAGCGAAGAGAGAATGAATCGGGGAATTAAGGGGTGTTTAAAATGGAATTTATGATTGGTTCAACAAATAACGCAAAGGTATCTGCAGCTCAGCGTGTAATACTTAGCCATTTTCCTAAGGCAATTGTATACGAGGCTGATGCTAAATCAGGTGTTTCGGATCAGCCTTTCGGTGATGAAGAAACGAGACTTGGCGCTATCAATCGAGCATTACAGGCAATAGGAATGAAAGAAAATGTTATTGGGATTGGCTTAGAAGGTGGTGTTCGGATGCTGGAAGGACAAATGTATCTTTGTAATTGGGGTGCGCTAGTGCTACCTGATGGGACAAAATTTACGGCAGGTGGTGCACAAATTCCGTTACCGCAGGAGATTGCCGACGAACTCAATACCGGGAAAGAACTTGGCCCAGTTGTCGATGCTTATTTCAAAGCGAACGGAATTCGTCATAAGGAAGGTGCAATTGGTATGTTCACTGCGCATACAGTGAAACGTGATGCGCTATTTGAGCACGTCCTACAACTATTGATTGGTCAATTAAAATATTCCATATCGAATTGATTGATTAATTAATCGCCATAGCGTGTCGAATAAATCGCAATGGTTGCAACTATGAGTGGATATCTTTAATATGGGTATGATATTAACTTTATGAAGTAGTTCAAAGACCTGTTGGACTAAGCCACTGGCGTATTTTATATTTAATAAATGATTGGAGGAGCTAGAATGTTCCGGAGATGGAAATTCGTATTCCTACTAGTGATGTCAGCGTTCCTACTTACCGCATGTAGCGAATCACTTAATGATCGTGCAACTGCGGGTGTTGAGGCTGCTGAGGCAGTATTCCACTTGAATGATAAAGAGCCAACTGAAAAAATAGATGGCATTCAACTATATAAACCTGCTGGATTTGTCATCAGTGAACAATCTGATGCACAAAATATTGTCATGACAAAAAGTAAAGAAACCTTCATCCTGTTTAATAATCCGAACGAAAAAAGTGATAGTCAATTATTTTATGATTTGCTGATAGCGGATCAAAACAAAAAAATTATTGAGCAGGCAACGTTTAATGATGAGGGAACTTTTGGCTTTGTTGCGGTCGTGAAAAGTGACGATGACAATGTAGAACTGATTGCCAGTGTTGGGGGCTCAAAAATGACGACATTAACAACTGCAAAGAAAATTGAAGAAAATGTAACTGAGATGATGGAAATTGTGCGTTCTGTTAAGCAGGTTACGTTTGATTGACAGAAATGTATCGTGTTTTTCTTGCGAATGGAGGAAATTAGGTAGATGAATTCTGAAAAGCTAATCGAAATGTTAAAAGAGCATCTTTCTTCTGAACATTTTCAATGGCGGTTTGACCGGAAGGCGGATAAGGTTCGACTCGAGCATACAGTTTTGAAAAAAGGGATGGATATTTCCCTACCAGAAATTCTAGTGAAGTATGAACAAAAAAAACAAGCAGCAATTGACGAGCTTGTTCATATTATTAGGGAAACCTTCAAGGCAATGGAGAAGGAGGAAGTGGAAGGATTCGGTGGTAATTCCACTATCTATCCTGTTATTCGGTCGACTTCATTTCCGAAGGAGTCTGCGGCAGGGCAAACGTTTCTTATGAAAGATCATACCGCTGAGACACGCATCTATTATGCTTTGGACCTAGGAACGACATATCGTTTAATAGATAAAGGAATGTTGGCATCAATTGGTCTATCTGAAGTAGAAATAATGGAGTCGGCATTGTTCCGGGTGAGGTCATTACCGGTTGCTATGAAACAAGATGTTGTTTCGGATAATATTTATTATTTCATCAATAATAATGATGGATACGATGCCAGTAGAATATTAAATAGTGCATTTTTGAAAGAGATGGAAGCAAAAATTGAAGGACATATGACAGTTTCGGTGCCTCACCAAGATGTTCTGATCATTGGTGATATCCGCAATGACACAGGCTATGACGTTTTGGCTCAAATGGCCATGCATTTCTTTACGACAGGCGCTGTGCCCATCACGTCTTTGTCATTCCTCTATAAAGAGGGGAAGCTAGAGCCGATTTTCATCATGGCTAAAAATCGTTTGGCAAGAAGGGAAGGAAAGAATAAGTGAATATTTTTTATAACAAGGAAGGTGTGGGGGATGTGCTGTTAGTTCAGCATACCGTTACACGTCCAGAAGAAGTGACAACAGCATCTTACGGTGATGTGACAGTAATTCGTAATGCGGAGACTGGAGAAGTCGCTGCTATTAACCTATTTAATGCTTCTTCTTATTTCACAATCGACACGATTGGAAAAGTAGATGTAACGGAAGAATTCGTTGCACAGCTACAATCGGCATTTAGCAAGAACGGTGCTGTAGTTGAATTGGATGCTGATTTTACACCTAAATTTGTTGTAGGGCATGTGTTAACGAAAGAGAAGCACCCGAATGCAGATAAATTAAGTGTTTGTACAGTAGATATCGGAACTGAAACGGTTCAAATCGTTTGCGGTGCACCGAATATAGAGGCAGGGCAGAAAGTCGTGGTTGCGAAAATCGGGGCAGTCATGCCGTCAGGAATGGTTATTCGCGATGCTGAACTTCGTGGTGTGGCTTCTACAGGAATGATTTGTTCGGCTAAGGAACTTGCGTTGCCAGACGCGCCAGAAGAAAAAGGGATTTTAGTGCTAGGCAGCAATGCTGTCGTCGGTGAAGCATTTAACTAGCTTCAGCAAAAGCCCCTATTCCTAATAAGAAGTAAGAAAATGTGAAACAGCCATTCGATTCAGTGGGGATTCAAATCTTTGCTGAATCAAGTTAAGCCTCCGGCGGAGGTCACAAATTTTGAAAGGAGTTAATTGCGCAAGCGCAATTCAAAAGTAGGACGCAATTACGCCAAGGCGAAATTGATTAAGTAACTGTAAGAAAAACGTGCCGTCATGGTACGTTTTTCTTATTTCGAAGATTGATTTGATTTAGTAGTGTCAGTCCTGTTAAAATAGATTGATTGACACGGAAAGAGTGATAGTCTTGAGTTGGTTTAATACACTAATGAACCGGCTTTTTGGTCCGGATGATAGTAGTAGAGATGAAATTGATTATGAGATGCCTAGGAATGAATATGAAGCGGATGAAACAGTAGAGCAATCGGATTCAAAGCAAGCCTCCTCATTTCGTTTTCCAATTATTTCAGATGCAGAAATATATGGATGGGATGAGGAGCTGCCAAGAGAACGTGAAACACAGCACTCCCCTGTAAATGAAATAAAAGCAGAGGATTTGTATGAACCGACACCACTCTATGAAAATGAAAGATGGTCAAGTGATAAGACGGTTCCAAATGTGTTTCGGGTTGGTTCGGCTTCGAAGTATGCTTCTGCGGTAGAGCCTGAAAGGGTTCCATTTGGAACCGACGAGAAGGAGCAGCGAGTAGAGCAGACAGTACAAATTAAATCACCTATACAAAAACGTTCAAGTAGACCGTTTAGCCCGACGTCTGTACCTTCACCGGTTTTTGGGTATCGGGATCCGAGGCAAGAAATAAGCCCTATGGTAACTGAGGATGAAGCGGAATTCCGGCAAATGGAAGAAGTAGTGATTGCACAAAAGTCTATTGTTCGAGATGATTTCGCACAGCAGACTGCTCTTGTAGATACTACTGATACACAGCCGGCTATAGTAGAAACCCCAATTTTTGTGTCTGATCTAGTAGAGCATAAGTCCATTGATGATGAAGAAGAGTCGGTTGTCATGGAATCGGCTGAAATGGAGCATACTAGGGATGCATTTGAAAAAATAGAAACAGATATTTTTACCGAATCTACAGAACTAAGCGAACAACCAGAACGAGTAACGGAACAGAAACAAGAGCGAATTGTTCCCTTTAATGTATTAATGTTAAAATCGGACAAAGAAAAAATAACGAGAGAATCTTCAGTGCATACATCAGCAACAGCAGAGAAAGTGTTAGAGCCAACTCAGCTTCAAACAGAATTTCAGACGGAAGTTGAAGTGGCGAAAGAAGCGCAGGAGCAGCTAAGTGATCATGATGAAATGGTAGAAGAAGAGCCTTACTATGCATTTCCATCGCTAAATTATTTAATTCCACCTGAAGCACAAATTGAAGATACAGAATGGTTGGATTCTCAGTCGGAAAAGCTTGAAGAAGCATTGTCCCACTTTGCAGTCCAAGCAACGGTAATCGAAGCGGTTCAAGGGCCAACCGTGACACGTTTTGAACTCACGGTCGGGCAAGGAACTAAAGTAAGTAAAGTACGAAATTTGACGGATGATTTGAAGTTAGCTTTGGCAGCGGAGGATATTCGAATTCAAGCGCCAATTCCAGGTAAAAGCTCCATTGGTATCGAAATACCGAATCGCAAAACACGGGCGGTACGAATCTCTGAAGTAATAGCGACGGATAGTTTTCAGACCTCTACGTCACCCCTAGAGGCTGTGCTCGGTCTCAGCTTAACAGGTATGCCTGTCACGTTAGATTTGCGGAAAATGCCGCATGGAATGATTGCAGGGGCTACAGGTTCAGGGAAATCAGTATGCATTAACTCGATTTTGGTTAGCTTATTATACAAGGCCGCACCAACTGATTTGAAAATGATGCTCATTGATCCTAAAATGGTTGAGCTTGCGCCTTTCAATGGGATTCCACATCTTATTAGTCCGGTTATTACAGATGTTAAAGCAGCAACAGCTGCACTGAAATGGGCGGTTGCAGAAATGGAACGCCGTTATGAACTACTTGCTCATGCGGGTGTTCGAGATATTGAACGGTATAATAAAGTAGTCACAGACAGTCGACGCTTTTCTTTGAAGATGCCCTATTTGTTAATTGTCATTGATGAGCTCGCTGATCTTATGATGATGGCTCCGGCAGATGTTGAGGTATCCATTAGCCGCATTGCACAGAAGGCACGTGCCTGCGGTATTCATTTGATCATCGCAACGCAGCGTCCATCTGTGGATGTCATTACTGGGACAATTAAAGCGAATATCCCAACGCGTATCGCGTTTTCAGTGTCATCTCAAATCGATTCCAGGACAATTATTGATTCCCCTGGAGCGGAGCGCTTACTAGGCAAAGGTGATATGCTTTATATTGGCAATGGACAATCGGCCGGCTCCAGGCTTCAAGGGACATTTGTCACGGATGACGAGATTGAACGTATAATAGAACACGTTCGCAACGAGGCATCCCCAGACTATTTGTTCGGTCAGGAAGACTTGCTTGCAAGTGCTATCGAGGAAGAGGAAACAGATCCGTTATTCGAAGAAGTATGTCTGTTCGTTCATGAACAAGGCAGTGCATCTACATCGCTACTTCAACGTAATTTTAGCATCGGATACAATCGAGCCGCTAAACTAATTGATAGAATGGAAAAGCATGGTTTCATCTCCGGTCAGCGAGGAAGCAAGGCACGTGATGTCTTTTTGACAGAAAGCGACCTTGATAAGCTGACGGATCGTTTAGAATGAAGACTTTTTTGATTTATTATTGAGGGAACAGAAATGATCCCAGGAGGTTGCAATATGACATTGTTCCATTTTATAGGGATTAAAGGATCCGGCATGAGCTCGCTCGCCCAAATTCTTCATGATTCTGGCCACATTGTACAAGGTTCAGATGTGGAAAAATATTTTTTTACGGAAGATCCATTACGGGAAAGGGCCATCCCAATCTTACTTTTTGATGAAAATAATATTACAAAAGACATGACCATTATTGCAGGAAATGCATTTCCTGACAGCCATCCTGAGATTGCAAAATCGAGGGAGCTTGGACTTGAAGTGATCCGTTATCATGACTTTTTAGGTCACTATATGGAGAAGTTTATCTCTGTTGGTGTGACAGGTTCTCATGGAAAAACATCAACGACGGGATTGCTTGCACATGTCCTATCAGGTCATTCGCCAACATCTTACTTAATAGGTGATGGTACCGGAAGTGGTCCTAAGGACAGCGAGTATTTCGTTTTTGAAGCCTGTGAGTATAAGCGGCATTTCCTAGCCTACGAACCTGACTATGCAATCATGACGAACATCGACTTCGATCATCCCGATTACTTTAAAGATTTAGAGGATGTGATGGACGCTTTTGGCGAAATGGCATTACGTGTGAAAAAGGCATTAATAGCTTGTGGGGATGATAGTCATCTTCAACAAATTCAAGCCAAAGTACCTGTTGTCTATTATGGATTTGATGAGTCAAATGATTTTGCTGCGAAAAATATTATGAAGACCGTAGAAGGGTCGACATTCGATGTGTTCGTGCGCAATGAATTCTATTACACTTTTTCCATTCCGATGGCAGGTGACCATACAATCCTCAATGCTTTAGGCGTGATTGCGCTTTGTCACTATGAAGGAGTAGAAGCTTCAATTATCCAAGAAAGGCTTTCCACTTTTCGAGGGGTAAAAAGAAGGTTTACAGTGAATGAAGTAGATAACCGGATTATCGTGGACGACTATGCACATCATCCGACTGAGATACACGCTACTTTACAAACTGCTAAACAAAAATATCCCGACAGAGAAATCGTCGCGATATTCCAGCCACATACATTTACACGGACAGCTGCTCTATTAACGGAGTTTGCAGCTAGTCTTGCACCGGCGGACCACGTTTATTTATGTGATATATTCGGATCTGCTCGTGAAAAATCTGGGAATTTAACGATTAAGGATTTAGTTGATAAAATTCCAGGTGCCAAACATTTGGAGCTCGATGATATTCAAGTGCTAGACGCGCACGAACATGCCGTTTATCTCTTCATGGGTGCTGGTGATGTTCAAAAGTATATTAATGAATTCAAGTCCCATTTAATAAAATGAATAATAAAATGAAAAAAATGTAATTATGAAAACAGTCGAATCAAGTGCAAAGGTATAACTACCTCTGCCCAGAGGCGGCTGTTTTTCATATGTGATGTAAATCGATCATGACAAAATGTAAAAATATCTATTTGTTTGCAGGGAAACTGAGAATGATGTCGAAGAGGTTATAGAGGCATAACGTTTAAATACCCTTTAAATAGGGTAAACAGTATTTATGTCTAGTAGTGGAAGGGGTAATACTATGGAGAATTTATTGTACATAGCGGCTATTATCGCTGCCATCGCATTTTTAATATTATGCGTAAGCTTGGCGATGACTTTGTTCTCGGTGAAGAAAACATTGCAAACCGTTTCTGAAACGATGGATGGGCTGACGACCCAATTGGAAGGCATTACAAAGGAGACAACAGATCTTCTGCATAAGACCAATAGCCTCGCTGAAGATATCCAGCATAAGGCTGAAAAATTGAACTCCGTTGTCGATGCTGTAAAAGGTGTTGGAGACTCGGTAACAGGGCTGACATCATCAGTCCGGCGTGTTTCGGACACAATCACGACAGAAGCTGAGCGAAATGGCGATAAAATTGCACAAGTCGTTCAATGGAGCAATGTTGTGATTGACATCGTCGGTAAAGTGAAAGAACGACAGCCTAAAAAAACGAATGGCTGGACTGTCTATCAATCCGTTGATGAGAAGAAAAAATAAAAATGTTTTTATGAGTGCTTTTGGTAATGACAAATAGATGCACTAGCCATGAATATTAGGAGGAATCGGATATGAATGAAAATCGCGGAGTGAGACCAAATTACAATCATGAATATAACGCAGAAAAAAATCAGTATGAGAATTCTTTTGGTGAACCATCTTATTTGCCGGTGAGTTATGAATCCGACCGCCATTATACAGACTCTTTCTATGAAGAAGAAAAGGGTAACTCTTCAGCTGGCAGTTTTTTATGTGGTGCGCTTGTCGGTGGCATCATTGGTGCAGCAACAGCTCTATTCCTTACACCGAAATCAGGCAGTGAAATGCGTGTGGATTTTACGGCGCAAGCTGTGCAATTGAAGGATAAAAGTATTGAAATCAGTTCGGTAGCGAAGGAGAAAGCAACAGAACTTACTTCAGTAGCGAAAGAGAAGACTGGAGAGCTATCCAAGACGATTCAAGAACAGTCTGAACAGCTTGTAGAAAAGGTAAAGTCAATGAAGTCAAAAACTTCTGTACCGATGGATGATGGTACAGCTTCATCTGAAGGGGAAGAGGCGATGGAGTTTGTCGAGAAGGCAACAGCTAAAGTTGAGGAGAGCCTTGATGCGGGAAAAGAAATAATAACATCTACCGCAGAAGCAATGCATGAAGCAGTTGTCGGAAAGGCTAATACTGCGGAAAATGCCACAACAGGGAATAGCAATGTGTCTTATGATAATAGTGAAAATGTAGGAAATGAAAAAATAACAAATCAGAATGCTGTGACTGATATTATTGACAAAAAATGAGTTGTAGCTATTAAGTGTTAAAGTGTGTACAAAGAAATTTGTAATCCCACTAGTTTAGCCAATTATAACTGCCCGTCTATCTCTTTCGGTAGACGGGCAGTTATTGTTATTATGTGAAGATTATTTCTAGTGCATCCCCACCGAAAATTTGCTCATTAAAGCCAATCTGTGACCCATTGCGAAGTAATTGGTAATGGGTCGAACTGTTTTCCGGTAAACTATAGTCCGTAAATGCAAAAATATCACTAAAAACTATCGGACTTTCATCAAGTGATATGAAATCTAGCTTGTCGCCTGGTCTGACAGACTCTGTGCCTATTGCTACTTGTCCATTTAAGCGTATAGAGAGTCGTGGTTTGTGAATCGTAATTTCTTCATCGTTAAATGTGACAGTCATTTCGTCAAATGCTTTTTTACCTATTTCTAATGCCACTTCATTTGCACTTGGTAAAGGTGGCTTTTGTAATGTAATGATGTCTCGATCCTTTATTACATAAGAGGGACGTATAGACATCGTGCCGACGAAAAACTCAGAGTGACGTTTTTTTAATGTGACTGATTTTTGATTGACAGTAACAGTGAAAGCCTCAACTTCTAGTAACTTGCTTTGGTTGGTTTTTGCCAATGCAGCTGCTAATGTTCTTGTTTGTGAAATGGTGATTTTATCGCGATCCTGCACACTTGCGTCGATAGATTGGGAGATGCCATTGACGGTGATGTCAGGTTCTAATGTAACAGCTTGTCCAAGAATGGTTGCATGAATGGTCACCGTTTCTTCTAGTAGATCACGTATAGTTGCAGAAGCATTTGCACCGTCTTGACCAGGAAGTAATTCAATTTCATCAGTGTCCTTTATACGATCTTTTGTACTCGCTATATTTCCATTCAAGTGGACAATGGATGGAGTGCCATGTTCTCCGGGAATAAGAATGTCATTGCCATTTACAGTTATGGACATACCGAGTCCTGGCATTCCGTAAAGTTGTCTACTTGTAATGTTGGCGGCAAGAAGTGCATCACTAACTGTCATTTCCTTTAGCTCGAACAGTCGTATCGTTTTGTTATTGACGGTAACGGACATATAGTGAATGGGTGCTCTTCTAGCGGCAATGGCAATTCCGATTGGTGTCACAAGCTCCGGCGAAGAAATAATACTTGGTTCTAGCGTAATTTCAGTAAGTGCATCCAATCCACGAATTCCAACTCTGTTCTCAGGGAGCCCTAAGCAAATGCTTAGTTCTCTTGTGAGCCCAGGGGTTAGGCTTCCTCCTCCGACAACCATAACTGCTTTCGGAGCTTGTCCATTATTGAGTTGTTTGATTTCATCAGCAATGGATTTTGCTAGGCGCTCTACAGCAGGTTTAATAATAATAGTCACTTCATCTGCTGGAACATGTTGCTCAAAGCCGAGAATATCTGTCAGTACGATATCATTACCCGTTGAAATATTTCTTTTGGCATTTTCAGCGAGTGGAAAGTCCAGTAAATAGTGATTGCTAAGCTCTTCCGTAATTTCATCTCCAGCAAGTGGCACCATGCCATATGCAACTACGGTGTTATTATCGGTGATGGCAATATCCGACGTCCCTGCTCCAATATCGACTAGTGCAACGTTCAGGCGTCTCATGGAGGGAGGGATGAGAACATTGATGGCTGCAATAGGCTCAAGCGTTAAAGCCTCCATTTCCAATCCTGCTCGCTTCAGTGCGGATAGCAAAGACTCGACGACGACTCGAGGCAGGAATGTAGCGATGACGTCTACCGATGCAGAACGCCCCGCTTGGTCAATCAAACTGCCGATTTCTTCTCCCTCGAGCTTATAGTGCAAAACGGAATAGCCAACACAATAATAGTACTCCTCTTTTGAGATGGAATCCGATGACAATAATTTCTGCTGGGCTTGTTGGACGGCCGCCAGTTCTAATCTGTTAACATCCTCGGTCAAAATAAGAGAATGCTCGGAGATATCGACAGCCATCGTTCCTTCCGCAGTTTTCAAAGCACGGCCAGCAGCCGCGACACTTACTCGTTTGAGTGGACCATGTTTTTCCTCGAGTTTTTCTTTAATTTCGGAAATAACATTTGCGACACTTAAAATATTATGTATTTGTCCGTCAATCATTGAACGTTCTTTATGTTCAATCGAAATAAGATCAGCAACATGATACGTCCCACCGTTTTCTTTAAGGATAATGCCGACGACGGAACGTGTTCCAATGTCGAGTGCGAATAATGTAGTAGCCAGAATAATCCACCCTTTCTGTCGATAAATGTTCAATATAAAAAATAATTTGAAGAAATAACGTGACTTTTCAAATAGTCTTCTTTATACTAGGTCTATTATCTAAAAATGTAACATATATTCCCCTCTTCGGAAAGGGAATCATATGTGGGGGAGGAGACGGACAGATGAGACAGAATGAGCTAGATGAGTTAAGAGGTCGTGTAAATGACCTGAATATCAAGGTTTTAGACTTGATTAATGAGAGAACAGAAGTTGTTCAAGAAATTGGTAAAGTAAAAGAAAAGCAGGGTGTTAACCGATACGATCCAATTCGTGAACGGGAAATGCTTAATTTCTTGAAAGAGTATAACAACGGTCCGTTGCCAAATGGAATTCTTGAGCAGATTTTTAAAGGTATTTTCATGTCTGCACTTGAAATACAAGAGGATGACCAACTCAATGCATTACTTGTATCACGTAAACGCAAAGCGGAGGATACAGTTGTTGATATTAACGGTCATAAGATTGGAGATGGGAAACCATCATTCATCTACGGACCTTGTGCAGTGGAATCATATGAGCAAGTACTAGCTGTCGCACAATCCATTAAAGCTAAAGGGTTGACGATGATTAGGGGCGGCGCATACAAGCCACGTACATCACCATACGACTTCCAGGGCTTAGGTTTGGAAGGCTTGAAAATTTTAAAACGTGTTTCTGATGAAACTGGACTTTCAGTTGTAACAGAAATCATCACACCATCACACTTAGAAGAAGCAATGGATTATATCGACGTTGTTCAAATTGGTGCTCGTAACATGCAAAACTTTGAACTATTGAAGGAAGCTGGTATGATTAATAAACCAGTACTTCTAAAACGTGGTCTATCTGCAACTATTGAAGAATTCATCCATGCTGCTGAATACATTATGTCAAAAGGAAATAGTCAAATTATCCTTTGTGAACGCGGTATCCGTACATATGAACGGGCTACTCGTAACACATTAGATATCTCAGCTGTTCCAATTTTGAAACAAGAAACGCATCTACCGGTCTTTGTTGACGTAACGCATTCAACAGGTAGAAAAGACTTGTTGCTACCAACTGCAAAAGCTGCAATTGCAGTAGGAGCAGATGGCGTAATGGCAGAAGTGCATCCGGATCCAGCTGTCGCATTGTCCGACTCGGCGCAACAAATGGACCTGCAACAGTTTGATGAGTTCTATGAGGCGATTCAGAAATTCATGAATACGCATCAAACAATCTAATGAGCAGACGCCGGACCTTCAATGGTTCCGGCGTTTTAACTTAATGTAATGAAAGGAGCTAACAAGATGGCTGTAACGATCTACGACGTCGCTAGGGAGGCAAATGTTTCGATGGCAACCGTTTCTCGTGTTGTAAATGGCAATCAAAACGTCAAACCAGCAACGAGAAAAAAAGTATTAGATTGTATTGCACGACTTGGCTATCGCCCAAACGCTGTAGCAAGAGGGCTTGCTAGTAAAAAAACGACAACAATCGGTGTAATTGTCCCTGATATTTCGAAAAACTTCTATTCTGAGCTTTCTCGTGGGATAGCCGATGTTGCAACGATGTACGAATACAATATTATTTTGTCGAATTCCGATGAACGTACAGCGAGAGAAGTAGAACTGATAGAGGACCATCTTGGTAAACAGGTGGATGGGCTTATCTTCATGAGTGACTCAATTTCTGATGAGGTACGTGCTGAGATGTCGACATCTAGCGTTCCCATTGTCTTGGCGGGTACATTAGACGTTGAAGAGAAATTAGCAACAGTGAATATTGATTTTGAAGAAGCTGCATTTGTAGCTGTAAATAAACTAATTGCAAATGGCCATAAAAAGATTGTTTTTGCATCGGGCCCTTTTACAAGGGATATCAATCGTATCAGTAAAAAGGCTGGTTATATTCGTGCTCTACAGGCTGCCAATCTTCCTGTTGATGAAGAACTTATTATTGAATTTGAAAATACCTATGATGGTGCCTATGAAGGATGTAAAAAAATCTTGGGATTACAAGGGAAACCAACGGCTATTTTTACAGGAAGTGATGTAATTGCAGTTGGCTTGTTGAACGGCATAAGGGATAGTGGACTTTCTGTACCAGGAGACTACGAACTTATTTGTTTTGAGCATTCCATTTTACCAAGAGTTGTTCGACCGCAATTGACGTCAATTGTCGTGCCACTTTACGATTTAGGGGCAGTATCTATGCGTCTGTTGACAAAATTGATGAATGGTGAAGAAGTAGATGATGAGCATGTTATTTTACCATTCAGACTTGAAGAACGGGATTCAACAAAATGAAAAACGGGCAATATCATCTACATGATGACGTTGCCCGTTTTGTTATTGTTATACCGATTACTTTCTGTTGTGCAGTTGGTTCATTTTATTCTTTGTTCATTGCGAATTATATGTAAGGCTCGATTAAGCATTTGTTCATTTTTTTCAGTTATTTCAGCTTTTCTAGGAATAGGCTCGTAGAGTGGCTCAGGATCCTCCCATGTTGGAATGAGCGGCACTGGAGACTGGTCTTGCCATGCTGCAAGCCAATCCGCTGGAAGAGGGCCAGTTGGCGCTGAATCCTGCGTCATTGCTAGCCAAATATGAGCCCAGGCTCTCGGTACGACACGCCATATATCATAGCCACCACCGCCGACAGCAATCCACTTACCATCACAATACTGATCGGCAATTTCCCGGGCAATACGAGGGATTTCCTTATAAATCGCCATCGTGCCATATAAGTGAGTAAGAGGATCAAAATAATGAGCATCTGCTCCGTTTTGCGTTAAAATAACATCCGGTTTGAAAAATTCAGTCACTTCTTTTATGGCTGTTTTATAGACGTTTAAAAAAGATTCATCTTCCGTAAAGGCATCAATTGGAAAGTTGAAAGAAGTTCCATAACCTGTTCCGTTACCACGTTCTGTAATGTTCCCAGTACCGGGGAAGAGATAGCGACCTGTTTCGTGAATAGATAGCGTACAGACGGAAGGATCATCGTAGAAGCTCCATTGAACCCCATCGCCGTGATGCGCGTCTGTGTCAATATACAGGACACGAGCTCCGTACTTTTCCTGTAAATATTTGATAGCTACAGAACTATCATTATAGATGCAGAAACCCGAAGCGCGTCCATGAAATCCGTGATGCAATCCTCCCCCGAGGTTCAGAGCGTACTTGGAACGTCCTTCCATCACTTCATCGACCGCCGTCAGTGTACCGCCGACTAGCAAAGCGCTAGCCTCGTGCATATTGGGGAAGATAGGTGTATCATCTGTACCGATGCCGTAAACATCTCCTACATTTCCATGTAATAATCCTTTTCCCGCCTTTTTAACAATATCGATAAATTTATGATCATGTGCAAGCAGTAACTCAGCGTCTGTCGCTATTCTAGGAGGAATTATATCGCTTTCCTGAATGGCTCCGGACTTCTTTAATAAATCGAGTGTTAATAAGATTCTTTTCTGATTAAATGGGTGTGTGTCTGAAAACGAATATTCAAGCTGCTCTTTTGAAAAGATGAACGAGGCGTTTTTCGTCATGTGGAGATTCCTGGCACATTTGGCCATAGGACCTCAAATCCACTATCCTTTAATCCTTGAATAATGGATAGGGGATTCATCGAATTGATACGGATGACTAAAATTTTCGTTGCATCACTTTCTTTTTCGGGATAGACAAGCACACTCAATACATTTGTTTTCTGCTCATGAAAGACTTTAGATACTTCATAAAGAATGCCAGGTACGTTAGGTACACGAACTTCAATTTGTGAACCGGGTTGATGGGCACCCGTCAATTCAATATATTTGTAGAGTAAGTCAGTTTCTGTAATGATGCCAACCAGTTTGTTGTTGGAAATAATTGGGAGTTCACCGATTTTATTGTCATAAAATATGACGGCTGCTTCTTCCACGAAATCCATGGGATGACCGATAATTAAGTTTGTCGTCATAATTTCAGCAAGTTTTATCGTGTAAATGCTATGGTCTTTTATTTCGGAAATAGAGGAAGGAACAATTTCCTTCAAGTCTCGGTCCGAAATAATACCGACGACTTCTCCCTCCTCTGTAACGATGGGAACATGACGAATCTTGTTATGGCGCATCGTTTGTAAAGCGTCCTCCACAGTATCGCTAGGCGAAAGTGTGGTGACATTTTTAATCATGATTTCCTCAATCAGCATGTGACTACACCTACTTTCAATACATGAATCTGTTCATAAACCGTAAGCTATCGAATTGTTGGACGGAATCTTGATCAATTCTTTTTCCGATACGTGCCATTAAACAATTAGCAGGATGTGAGCAAATTTCGGGATCATCCGTTGCGTAGTATTCCAATCCACCTGCATTCATCATCTTCTCCATAATTTTTCGGTACTCCCAAACATTGAGTTTTGTGCCCTTTAAATCCCAATGCCAATAATACTCCGTAGTTAAAATGATATAATCCTCCATCGCATCGTCCATCATGGAGACTCGCAGCAGTGATTTACCAACGCCTCCACCTCGAAACTTAGGTATTACTTCAATAGCACCAAGCTCAATGAGATTTCTCATATTCCCTTGTGACCAGCGCTCTAAAGGATCCGGATATAAATACGTTACATAACCGACGACTGTGTTCATATCTCGTACGATTAAAATGCGTCCTTCGGGAAGCCCTGCGATTTCGACGAGTGCCTTGTGTTGCTGAATGGCTGGTCTAAATGCGATCAGATCTTCGTGGAATTCCAAATTTTCAAGATCCGCGGCGGATATTGGCCCTTCAATAATAATATCACCATTCTTATGCTTAATTTCCATTGCATTATACGTTTTTACATGTTCCAATACAATCACCACCTCATTAGATATGTACATACTCCTAGTATACAACAAATTCATGAAAGAAAAGCCAGTTGATTCTTACAAAATCAATTATGCTTCGGCA